>NZ_CP027787.1 GCF_003795145.1 Tetragenococcus koreensis
TTATAAGTGGAGCATTTATAGGTGTAGGAATAGGTTTTACATTAAACCTGATATTCTCTTTTCTAAATGGTGAGTATTATCCAGGAATTCCTAGCTTTTTAAATCAGTATGATTCAATGTTAATAGCAATTACTGTTCAAACATTGATTTATATGTCGCTAGGTATAATTCAATCTTTTTCAACTGATATAATGAATAACCAAAAAAGATCACTTTTATCAAATACAATTATTCACTTTTCTATAATCTTTTTACCATTGCTAATAGTAGCATATATATTACACTGGGGTAGAGATTTGTTAGGATTATTAGTAATAGGATTTAGTATTTTGGTAGTGTATTTTATTATTTGGGTTGTATCTTATCTTAGTATAAAATCTCAAATTGATAAAATAAATCAAACTATTTCAAAAAAAGATAAATAAAAAATGGAGATATTTTCCTGAATTTGTCTTAAATGCAATGGAGTAAAACTCGTCCAATACTAAATAGGAGGCTAAATAATGACATTAATTATGAAAAGTATTTTTAGAGGCGGAATACCCTTCATTATCATGCAAAGCATTGCCTTATTGCTCTATTATCAAGGACAATATAAAGATGCTAAGAGTACTTTCTTTAGCGGATTAGTTGCATTTATTGTTGGTGCAGCAACAGTTATTTATAATATTGATCAATGGAGTTTAACAAAACAGAGTATTGTTCATTTCTTAATCATGCTGGCAACTATTTATCCTATTCTTTTATTTAGTGGTTGGTTTTCAGTTTCGACATTTGTAGATGCCTTGAAGGTTTTTGGAGTTTTTGTTTTAACTGGTCTAGTTCTATGGTCGATTATGTTTACTCTTACTAAAATTTTTAAATGGTAAAAATTTAGGATTTTTAATATTTCCTAGTTTGTCTTAATAAGAATTAAATAAATCTAGTGAGAATAGATTTAGAAAAAAAGGGGTGGAAATGATTAATATCAGTCATGTACATATTGGAATATATATTTTAGGTGCTTTTGTGTTATTAGTGTTTATTATAATTATCCAATATGGTTCTGTTGCAAAGTTTTAAATAAAGAATAAAATCCCTTACGGTATCTATGATTTAAGCTGGGATTCCCAATACTACCTTGATTTCAGTACAGACCGAAAACCCGAAGAGAGTGCCTTCTTTTCGGGTTTTCTTATATAATCCTCGAATGGCTTCCATGCCTTTAATCGTGGTAGAGGCAGTGCGTAAACTTCGATAGAATTTATTGCGTCTCTTTACTGGACGATGGTCTTGTTCAATCAAATTATTCAGGTATTTAATGGTACGATGTTCTGTTCCTTGATAAAAGCCGTATTCTTTTAGTTTCTTAAAGGCACTTGTAATAGAGGGGGCTTTATCTGTGACTACAACCTTCGGTTCATCAAACTGCTTCACTAACCGCTTAAGAAAAGCATAGGCTGCTTGTGTGTCCCGTTTTTTACGTAACCAAATATCTAAGGTTAAACCATCTGCATCGATGGCTCGATACAAATAATGCCATTTTCCTTTAATTTTGATGTACGTTTCATCCATTTTCCATGAATAAAAGGATTTTTTATTTTTCTTTTTCCAAATTTGATAGAGTAGTTTGCCATATTCTTGCACCCAACGATAAATCGTCGTATGAGAAACGTTAATGCCACGATCATATAAGATTTCTTGAACTTCACGATAGCTAAGGTTATAACGAAGATAGTAGCCCACGGCTACAATAATCACATCCTGCTGAAATTGCTTTCCTTTAAAATGATTCATCGTCATTCCTCCTGCTACCTTTTTCTATTATTCTACCTTATTTGATAGTAGATTTAAAACTTTGCAACAGAACCATCTGATTTTTCTGGTCGCTGGGTTAAGTAGCGTGTAAATTGCGAGACAATCAATGATAAAAAAGGTTTATACACTTGTAGTTTGCTTTCAGGCAAGACAACATACACCCAATTTTCTTCAATATCTTGAGGACGAATGCTTTTCTCCTTATGGCTGGTTAAAGTTTTCAAAACAGGGTCTGTTGCAAAAATGACTAAGGTGTTTCGCAGTTCATTCATTAAACTAGCTAATTGTTCTGATTTAATGCCAGCTACTGCGTTGATTAAGATTTTCGTTTCTGATTTTTCACTAGAAGCAAGCTGATTGATTATTTTGTCCGCGGGGTTTGCTGTTAGAAACTCCGCAATTTCACTAAAGGACTTCTCTTCTTTAAACTCCCAGCAAGCAGAAGCTAGAATATTTTGGGCACTTTCTTTGAAATAAGGCTCTTTCATCTCGGGGGAAATCGGTATGACTGTTTTAGCTAAGTCGATTACGTCGGTATATGTTTCTAGATTAGCTAAAGGGTCATAAGCCAAAGTAGGCTCAATAAAGGACAACACTTTTTTATTTGCATGCAAATGTCCTGTTTTTACTAATAATTCAGGTTTAATGTCTACTACAAAGGCATTTCCTTGATAAGTTAGCAATGTTGGAATTAAGTTACCAGCTGTTTTTCCTGTTCCTGCACCACCAAAAATTGCAACATTTCCCTCAGCGTCGGACTTTTTGGCGATTAGACGATTTTCTTTTTTTCCTAAAACTATGCCGTTTTTATTTAATAAGTGTCCTGATTTTAAGCTAGAAAGTCCGAAAAAATGAGCTTTTCCAAGTTCTCCGTCGCTTAAAATGGCTTTTTGTGGGAAGCACCAAATTGCCCAACCGATTGCTATGTAAATGGCTACTTCAATCCCTAATTGTTCATCAAACAGAAGGAAAGGAACGGCAAAGAAAAGTAACATCCATCCAAATAAGAACCAAGCTACAAAGGTGGCTCCATTACTTTTGGAAGCACGGAAGAGCGTGTCCCGAATAAACCAGTGTACGGGAAAAATGACCGCGCGAATAGAAAATGTTCTGGGTTCGTCTTCGTTATCCACTACTACTTTTTTACGCAGAAAAACAATTCCAATTAAAGCCAGAAAAAAACCGATTAAAGTTATCATATAAGTGCCCTCCTAACGTACAAAATCTTTTTCATTGATAATTTTTTCCTGACGTTTATCCAAAGCATACGTAAATAAAGCTTCAAGCACCTTTTTTTTATCCTCATCTTCTTCATAAGAAGCAGCATTCATCAATTGCATAAGGTCCGCCTGTTCCACTTGCTTTAACAGTTTGTCTAAATTTATTTCGTTATCCATAATAAAAAGAACCTCCTTTTTGTTATTTAAAGCGCTAGTTGACATAATGTAGCCTATCCCAAGTTGCAAACACACCAATAGTTTCAAGCCTCAAAATTGTGAAAATGAATTGGTCTACTTCATTTGAACTTAAATAAGGTTGTCATAGAGCGCTTTTAAGCTCATGTTCCTTTGTGATAGTTACGCTCCCATTGAATACGCCCTCTGTTATTTCATTCTGTCTTTATTTCCAAAATTGCCACCATTTTTTGGTGCTTAACTGCTTATTTTCTTTTTCTTGTTGCAATTGAGATTCCAATTCATTAATTCGTTGGTCTTTGCTTGCTTTTTCTTCTGTTGATTCAGTGGTTGTTGCATTTTCGGTTTCTGAATTTTCAAGAGCCAACTGCTGGCGCAATGATTGGATTAATTGCTTATCGTCAACATTTAATTGCTGTTGCTGGTCCAATAATTGTTGTTGGTAGTTTAAGGCTTCTTGTAAGCTTTTTATCTGTTCATTTTTACTATGAATTTCGCTTTTAAGGTCTGAATTATATTGTTCTAAGGTGGTAACCAAGTTACCGCCAACGTTACCACCAACTTTTTCATTTTGGTTACTACTAGGTTTGCGGTCAAAACCCTTGATAAAATGGCTTTTTAGGATATGGTAACCGGCAACCGTTACCACCAACTGGTTACTAGGGTTTGCAGTATTGGTTTGCACATAATTTTCTCTAAAATCATCAGTTAATTGTTTACGAATAGCTTGTTTGCTGACGCCAAATTCTTCTGCGAGCTCTTTAATTGTTTTTCCATTTTCCATAGGTTTTATTCCTCTTCTTGTGTCCAATCATGGAGAGTAACATGCGGTAAATTATCAGCTTCTTCAAAATAAATTCGTAAGGAGCTGATTTTATTTTTTTTGCGAGCTTTTACTTTTTCTACTTTAAAGCTTTTAAAAATTTGACGGCCGTATTCATTTTTGGCTAAGAATTCACTTTTAGCTTTATTTAAAATTCGATTATCGATATCAGTCATTCGATAGCTAGCTGGAATAGAAAGCAACGAACGGAAATCGTCCATTTTTATAAACCATGCACCGTTACGCTTTTTAATGTCTCTATGAGACATTAGTTGTCGATACAATTCTTTAACATAACTGCTAGATAGTTGTGTCATGTTTTCCAATTCAAAACGAGTAAAATTAGAACCAATTGAGTTTAAAATAAATTCAAAGCGTTCACTAGCCTGAATAGTTACTGTTTTTTCTTCTTTTCTTATAAGAAAACGTTGGAATAGCCATAATTGTTCAAACTCCTTTTCGTCTTCAAATTTATAAGTTAAAGTACCTAATTTTTCAGATAAAGTTTTTAGGGCAGTATAAAATTTATCTTTTTCTCGTCGGTCATAATGCGTTAATTCTTTAAATGTTTCAAAAGAAAATGTTACTTCCTGTGTCCCTTTTCTTTTCATTTTGGAACAGATAGACCAAAATAAATCCATTTCAACTGGAGTAAAATTTCTTAAAGGTACAGTGTCAAACCCACTGTTATATCTGACTACATCGTTACTCATGATGTCCCCTCCTCATTTACGAAAAAGGTAACACATTATTAAACTACAGTCAAAAAAAAATGTATCCTTTACTGTCCATTTTTGTATCCTTTACTGTCCATTTTTGTATCCTTTACTGTCCATTTTTGTATCCTTTACTGTCCATTTTTGTCCCCTGTACCCCCTGTTAACTCTTACTCTCCCAAAAGATACAGCAAACCTAGTAGTTTATCTTAGTAGTTTATCCTAGTAGTTTGTCTTAGTAGTTTGTCTTAGTGCGCGCGTGTCTTCTGACTTATATAGTTATATATTGTTAGTTTTAAGAAAAACATATTTTTGCATGTCCATTTTTGTATCCTTTACTTTTCTACACTCCCTATGGTCGTTGCGCAGTCGCTCCGCTCCTTTGCATTAAAGGTGTGAGAGCAAACCACTCTCACATTTTATAAAAGCTAACCCTTAACCCCTTAACAAGGAAGCCTTAGGAATGACTGTAATTGCCTACATATTAATCTTTATTGATTATTTTGTTTAATCAGTTAAAGAGATAATAAAACGTCTTTCAGACGGTCAGGGTAAACCCTAACAACCCAAAGGCAGAAAAAACCATAAGGACTAGTGAAGCACAAAAAGCTCTCATAAGCTCTGTGTGCTATTTTATTCTTTATATATATATTTGGTCGAATCAAGCGAAAAAATACGTTAGAAGCCAAAATATAGCTCCTGAAATCACTCCAGTAGGAATTACAGCATAAAGATAGTTTTTAATTTCATACCAGCTCATTTTTTGACGGGTTCGGTCGATTTGTCCTGATAAGCGATTAGCGACTTGGTCCATGGTCTCGTTCACGTTCTTTTCTAGTTGGTTGCTGAGATTTTTCAAGGTTTCGTTGTTGTTTTTCTGGTTGCTGTTTATCTTTTTCAGCACTTCGACGGTCTTCTGATTGAGATTTTCGGTCTGTTTCTGAAATTGGTCGTAAGCGTTTTGTAAGGTCTGTTCCAACTGTTTGTTGTTCTTCTCGTTGCTTTGCGACAAGCTGGTCAAGGTCGTTTGAAAGGCTTGATTGACTTCTTGACTGGTCTGTTCGATTTGTTTCAGTTGCTGGTCTAGGGCTGTTTTGGCTGTCGATTGTAGCTGAATCTGTGTTCCTTGATAGTTCCGTAGTTCGGTTAGGGTTTGATTGATTTCTTTCAGGTCTTGCTGTATCTGGGGTTGAGGTATCTCGGTTTGTTTCTTGGTATTGTTCTTGTCGTCGCTCCAACTCATGATAAATCGTCTCCTTTTCATAATCGGTGCCTAACTTTGTTCCTCGAGTTTTGTAATTCGTCCCTATTAGCTGATATGTGAGGCCTTTTCCTCTTTCCCATACATCTATCGCTTTTTGTTTTAAATCGTCTCTAAATGCCTGAAAATCACGAATAAGAGGATTTCCCATTGTTTCATCAACGGAATGCCTGATTTGGTCTTTCCATGTCGATTGCCCTCGTTCTGTCATTTTAATTTCTGCCATGGAACGTTTTTCTGTACGGTTAGGGTCAGGTTGGGTCACTTCTAGTCCGTGCTGTTCTACAATTTCATCGGTATTATGAACTAGTCTATCGCGAAATTCATGCCAATCGCCATGCATTTTTTTCCCTGTTTCTAGGTCGATTGCTCCAATGACGGCATGAATGTGTAAAGAATCCGTATCGATATGTTCATAAAGCGCTATTTGCTGATTGGGATAAGTTTTTTCATAAACTTCTTTAGCAATATCTAATGTTTTTTGCTGGTCCGTTTCATTTTGTGGGTCAAATTCTTTCGGACTAAATGCAATACGGCTTGCATAAGCTTGCGTTTTTCCCGTGTTTCCGTAAACTTCACGTACTTGTTTTAACTCACTTTTCGCATAATCAACATCAAGATTGACCCCGTCTTTTAATACGGCACGTTTTTCTGCATAGTTGATAAGCCGAGAAGCACTATTTGAACGTTTTATGTGAGTTGTTGCCATACTTGAGCCACCTCATTTTTTAATTCTTGCAATGATTGCTTATCGACTGTTCCGCCTTGGTTGGCATGTTTGGCTAACTGGTTTAAATTGCCCCCTATTTTTGCTAATTGACGGGCAATTTCTTGGCTATCTTCTGCTTTGATTTTGGGTGCAACTACCCTAGCCCCTTGTGCCTTCTTTTTGACAAAAGCAGGCACAGAAATATTCAAAGTTTCCGCTGATTGCTCCAACTTTGAATATTCCTGTTCGCTCACTCGAAAATTGATTTGTTTCTGTTCTTTTCGATTGGGTTTATTGTTGGTTGTCTGGCTAGCCATATTTCGTTGTTCGCTCACAAATCCCACCCCCTTAGACCTGCCGGTCAAATAAAGTCGTTTCTCAAAGGTCGTGAAAACCTTTGGTTTTCTACTCCCAATGATAAACGACTTTAAGGGGTTTGGCAAGCAACCCATATGATAGCCACAAGGTGGCTCATATGGTGCTTGCAAAGGGGAGCTAGCGCTCGCCCCTTGACCCCCTAGCTTGCTCCACAATGACAAAATGTCTCGCCTTTTGGCTAGCCACTTTTTGTCAAAGCTCCGCTATTTTTCTTTTGCTTTTTAGCAAAAGAAGTCTATCCGACGGAGGCTGTCTGCCGAATTATTTTGCATAATAAGCATGATTTCATCAAGACCAGTTTTGCACTGGAGGCATGCTTTCAGCAGGAGCATTTCATGCGGACGTGAAAATTCTTCACGTTCGCTTGTGCCGTGGAATTCAGCGGTTGTTTTTCCTGCATGTCTGGAACTGCATTTTTGACAGTTCCGCTCGTGCCAAGGGATTAGAGCTGATTAACTAAAAAAATGACAGTGTTTTTTGCGCTATGCAATAAAAACACTGTCATTGGCAACTTGCCCCGAAAAGGGCTTTTATTATATCATGTTTCAAAAAAATAAACCAATAGAATAAGACGGTGGCTATCTAAAAGTGGTGGTGCGTATGAACATACTAAAATCTTAAAGAAAGGAGACGCCTTTTGTCCGTTACTAAAGGTTTAGAGTTCATAAAAAAATATAGCCGTCTTGCTTTAGCAGGTTGACGATTATTTTTATAAAATAATAAATACTTGCCACCGTCTTAAACGGTGCTGTCATTAAGAGGGGTTGTTAGCAGCAACCTCTCTTTTTCTATTACCAATAAAACTTCATAGGTAATACATTAAGTATACCATTTTTTTAAAAAGGATTTCAATTTTTAAATGCTTTTTTACGGTCTCTTGCGGAAGTGCAGAATTTGCACTTCCGCTTATGCCAAGAGGTTCGGCGGTTGTTTTTCCCGTCATGTCTGGAACTGTATTTTTGACAGTTCCGCTCGTGCCAAAGGATTAACTAGTTTCCGCAACGGTTTCTTGCGGATTTCCGATTTTCAGATTTCCGCTTGTATCAAGGGTTTTAACGAACTTTCGCGAAGGTTTCTTTTTGACATCTTCGCTTGTGCCAAGGGATTTAGTTGTTTTTTTAATTATCCTTGATTGACAAGCGATTTCATACGATTGTTTTTAAACCAATATGCTTTGTCTACTCTAGTTACGCCAAGATTGTAAGCATATAAAATTGGTTGTTTGAGGGTAGCAAAATCTTCAGGACGAATCAGTGGAACGGATTGCGGGTTATAAGAAGTCGCTCCACCGCTTCCACGATTACGACTTTTAATGACAGCGGTTTTAGCTCCTGCTCTTTCTGAAAAATATTTTTGACTAGTATTGTCTAAAGCATTGTGAACTACTACATAGTGCATATTATCCATAATCACTTTACGTCCGTTTTCTTGGTAAATTTTATCTAATTGGGCAAGTGATTGAAGTAATATCATCACAGAAACATTTCGCGACCGTAAAGTTGAAATGGCGTCAGTAAAGGCTGGCATATAGACGAGTCTAGGGAATTCATCAAGAGCCAATAAGATAGGATCTGATTGGTTCTGTTGCAAAGTTTTAAATAAAGAATAAAATCCCTTACGGTATCTATGATTTAAGCTGGGATTCCCAATACTACCTTGATTTCAGTACAGACCGAAAACCCGAAGAGAGTGCCTTCTTTTCGGGTTTTCTTATATAATCCTCGAATGGCTTCCATGCCTTTAATCGTGGTAGAGGCAGTGCGTAAACTTCGATAGAATTTATTGCGTCTCTTTACTGGACGATGGTCTTGTTCAATCAAATTATTCAGGTATTTAATGGTACGATGTTCTGTTCCTTGATAAAAGCCGTATTCTTTTAGTTTCTTAAAGGCACTTGTAATAGAGGGGGCTTTATCTGTGACTACAACCTTCGGTTCATCAAACTGCTTCACTAACCGCTTAAGAAAAGCATAGGCTGCTTGTGTGTCCCGTTTTTTACGTAACCAAATATCTAAGGTTAAACCATCTGCATCGATGGCTCGATACAAATAATGCCATTTTCCTTTAATTTTGATGTACGTTTCATCCATTTTCCATGAATAAAAGGATTTTTTATTTTTCTTTTTCCAAATTTGATAGAGTAGTTTGCCATATTCTTGCACCCAACGATAAATCGTCGTATGAGAAACGTTAATGCCACGATCATATAAGATTTCTTGAACTTCACGATAGCTAAGGTTATAACGAAGATAGTAGCCCACGGCTACAATAATCACATCCTGCTGAAATTGCTTTCCTTTAAAATGATTCATCGTCATTCCTCCTGCTACCTTTTTCTATTATTCTACCTTATTTGATAGTAGATTTAAAACTTTGCAACAGAACCTCCAATATAATAAAGATATAAGAAATTCATATGATAGATTTAATAATTATAAAACTAATAAAATTAGTACTGAATTTGGGAAGATGACTTATATTGATGAAGGTGTTGGTGAGGCAATACTAATATCCCATGGTATTTTTGGAGGATATGATCAAGCTTATAACTCTTTAAAAAGCTTTGTAGAAGATGACTATAGGAAAATAGGACCATCACGATTTGGTTACCCTGGATCTGATTTACCAGTAAAACCAACACCAGGAAATCAAGCAAAAGCTTTTTTAAACTTATTAGATCAACTTGGAATTGAAAAGACATATATTATTACAACTTCTGCTGGAAGTGCATCAGGCATTAAATTTGTAATCGATTATCCCAAACGAGTTAAAGGTTTAATTTTACTTTCATCTGCAGTTCCTAATGTTAAAAAAACAAAGGATGAAATAGAGGGAATGACAGGACCACCTAAATTTCTTGTTAATGACTTTCCAATGTGGTTTTCTACAAAGTATTTTGGATTTATTTTTAAATCAATGTTTGGCTCAGAAATAGATAAAACTATTTATGATACCATGCTCCCAGTAAGTCCTCGTAAAAAGGGGATAGAAATTGATGGGAAAATAACGAATATAGATATGGATATTAATTTTGAGAATTATGAAATCAAAAAAATAAAAGCACCTATTTTAGTCCTTCATGCTAAAGATGATCCCATGACAAAATACGAGAATATGGATAAATTTATTAAATTAACAAATGCTCAAAGTGCTATTTTTGAAACTGGAGGACATTTAATAACGGGACATGGAGATGCAGTTTCACAAGCAATTAAAAATTTTATAGAAGATGTTAAATGAATTTACAGATATATAATATAATCCAATTTGTCTTAACTTCAATTGAGTAAAATTGATAAATAATATAACAAAAAAGTAGGTTGCCATTGTATATTTAAATAGTGACCTACTTTTTTTAGTTTTTTCTTAAAAATTAGTCACCGCATATCTCCTTTAAATAACCTCTTGTCTGATTTTTATAGATAGTATTCTTGTTTTATTATAAAGTTAAATTATCTCATAGAGAGTAGGAGGTTTAAAATGAAATTAGAAATCAACATAGACCCAAATATAAAAGAAACTATGATTAAAGTATTTGCAGAATCAATGAATAATGACGTAAAACTAGTTCAAAGTATTTTAGAACTTTCATCAGTTAATCGGATTGTAGGATTGAAAAATGAGGAGATTTTATTACTTGAACCAAATGATATTATTCGTTTCTTTACAAATGATAAAAAAGTATTCGCACAAACTATGAGGGATGAATATTTAGTTCGTTTAAGAATGTATGATTTAGAAGAAAGATTTAGATCAACTACATTTATTCGAATTTCGCAAGGTGAATTGATAAATTTAGACTATGTTAAAAGACTCGATTTAAGTTATAAAGGCACTATTGCTTTAGAGTTTAAAACTGGAGATATTTCCTATGTATCTAGAAGAAGTCTTAAAAACTTCAAGAAAGTATTAGGAATATAAAGGAGGAACTATCGTGAAATATCTAAAAAAAA